>NZ_CP018621.1 GCF_001908275.1 Paenibacillus xylanexedens
AAGCTGTGAGTTTGATCTAATTCGATTCATGATAAAGCTGGAGCCGCGCCAGAACGATTATGAATGGGAGAGTCACACGCCTGATCAGCCCATGCGGGTGACGGAAGCGGTGAAGGTGCGGGGCAATCAGCTTATGGGAAAATCCATGTGTTGGTATCTGGTGTACGTGACGGATGCGGATTCTTATATGCTGCTGAGACAGCAGCTCCACAACTAGACTGCTTATGCTATTGTTAGAAAGAGCAAAGCCGCCGCCGAGCGCGGTGATTTTGATTAAATGATTGAGGGAGATCACAGGATATGACTTTATGGAAGATGAATGTTCTTCAATGTACCTTTTGCGATTGTGTCTTTATGGTGGATGTGGATGAGGGAAAAGAATTGGAGTGTCCAAAATGCCAAAACGAAAGCACAAGCTGTAAAGGAAGTGTGGAAGTAGAAATTCCATTCATTTAGCAATATTCTAGCGGCGGGGGAATCGGGAAACTGATTCCCCTTTTTTTGCACCAGGGAGCGGATCAGCGCAGCGCCAGGGGGAAGCCTTCCCCCTGGACCCCCTGTCAATGGTCGTCCGCAGCACCCAGCGCCCACGGGCAGCTTTTACCATAGGAATCACTTTGGCCCATTTTCACGTTCACGGGCGGCCGCCCGTTCCGCTTCCCTGCGCTGCTGGGCTATGGCCCATTGGATCAGGGTAGGGATCGCAGAGCCGACCAGCTTGTCCATTGAGCTGAAACGCTTGCCGGTAAACGGGCAAATGAACTGATCGCGTGTCTCCAGGACAGCATTTTCAGCTTGGTTCGGGTACAGTACTTTGTACATGGATTTCTTTGCGGCTTCTATAACATCGTCAGGCGGTAATTCTTCATCTGGGAAGCGCCGGTAAATATCCCAGCGCTCTTCGGCGTAATGCCGGGGGTAGTCCACGCTTCTGCGTTCCCGTTCAAATTGTGTAATGGGGGGCTGCGGCGCTAGACTGGCTTCCAGAATAGCGGCCTTTTTCGCCTTTTCTATTCTATCTTTTACGAAGGCTCCATAAGTCATGCCCGACTCCTCGATTTCGTTCCAGTCTTCTTCCGATAGCGTGAGCGAAACTTTTTTTGTGATGCCCTGGGCCGGACGGCCAACGGGCCGTGGTTCTTGGTTTGGTGACTTCATCTTGGGAGTTTCCCCTTTATAATTTAGGTTACTTTAATTATTGGTCACTGTTGACTCTATAATAATTTAGGTAACCTAAATTGTCTAGCTATCTGCCGTTGTCCAAACCTGCTATAATGAACGGTAGACAAGTAACCGGTGGGAATATATGACACGGCGAAGCTACCCGAGAGGGGGTGACGCTGTGTCGCTTGATCTGCTCGTGAAGATTCTGGATTTGCTGCTGAAGATGGTTGGCATATTTGCTGGCCTGAAGACTTTGTTTGGCAGCCGGAAACAGATGAAGACACGTAAAGACAAGAAAAACCACCGGCGATAAGGTTGGCCCCTTGATCCGGTGGTTTTTCGCTCAAATATGAAAGAAAATCTCGCCGTGGTCGCCCACTGGCAATTTGTCTGGATAGTCGTGATGCGATCAACATCACGGCTATTTTTTATTATACCCAATGTCCTTTGAAACAATGACAAATGGGAAATTCAATTGCCTTTGTGCCAAGTATAGCACAACCGCATCCTTTTTTCTACAGATTGGTACGTTCGTCCGGGTATTTCCACTCGTCTACTTCGCGGGGATCAATCTTATACAAGTGGCTAATCAGCAGCGCCAAAGTGACGCTCGGAGTCACGACACCGTACTCAATGTTCTGGTAGTTTCGTAAGGTACATTTCATGGTGTTGTTGATCGTGTGTACGATTGATTCTTGGGTATACCCTGCGGCTTCCCGTGCGTCCTTGATCCTCAATTTGGTTATATCTCCTCATATTTAATCTATGTCTTCATATGATAGGGGAGGAAACAAATTTACATCACGCTTTATAATCCATGAAATATATTGCACGAAAAATAATTCGATATATAATAAAAGAGCATGCCGGTATCCTTCCGGCTGCAATAAGCCTTTTGCCGGGTCCAAAGGAGACATGCCCTCTTATTATCTAAGAGGGCATGTCTCCTTTTTGTAACAAATATAGGTAAATTCATTGTTGACCGCCGTTCAATTCGCGTCTACTATTAAATATATATTCATCCTGAAATTGGATTTTTTTTGTTGGGGAGGTGTGTCTGTTTGGAAGTGGAAAATATACGAGAGATTT
Source organism: Paenibacillus xylanexedens (assembly GCF_001908275.1). Classification (NCBI taxonomy): domain Bacteria; kingdom Bacillati; phylum Bacillota; class Bacilli; order Caryophanales; family Paenibacillaceae; genus Paenibacillus; species Paenibacillus xylanexedens. The sequence continues at coordinate 2,254 of NZ_CP018621.1, forward strand.
TGATGAAGTACATTCGGAAAAACAACATGAGCCACTCGCGTTTTTCTGAACTTGCCGGAATAAATTCCGGAACTCTTAGTCGGATTCTCCAAGGCAGCAGGCCAATATCAGTACGTCAATTAGATTCAATTACAAAGGCGATGGGTTTAGCTGAAGATTTTCTATTTGATGCTTACGTAGAAGAGTGCTTTGCCTTTTTCGTCTCGATCCGCAGGATACGTCCGTTTATTTTGAGGTGCGCGGAGCTGGGGCGGCTGGATTGTATTGAGCGAATTGTGCCGCATGTATTGGATAATTTGTCTTATGCCCCACCGCTGTTTGATGTTGCTGAAGAACTGTTTGCCAGCAAGCATCATCAAGCTGCCGCTTTGCTCTATGATAATGTGAGTAAAGGTGAAAAATTCCAGCATTCCGAGCGCTTGGCGCTTTGCCGTTATCGCTTGTTTTTAATCGGGCTAGGGACTGATTTGGAGTCAAACTATAGAGCAGCCATGGTATTTGAAGATTATGTGAACCGATTGCATGAAGCCGACCAGTTGGATGCACTAAAGCGCCTTATTGATGTGTTGGTGACTGTGCATAAGTGGAAAAGGGTGGATGAACTAGCAGAAGAAATGCTTCGGATCTCCCAAATTCAGTACGAGTTACAACACGCTGGAGAAAGCGAGAAGAAGCCTGAAAAACCAATCTATTTCTACATCCTTTATGGTTGGTTGGTTCGTTCCGCTGTATGTGAAGAATATAAGGATTACGCCGGTGCTTTGCGATATGTGTCTCTTTATGCTAAAGCGGACTGGATACGTGAAGATGATGAGGAAGCCAGATTCCTTATTAATCAATTCGTTGAGTGGGGTAAAGCCAATACATACCTGTACCAATTATGGTCTGGTGGAGCTGATGCACTTCATAATTATGCTAATTTTGTGGCCGATCATCCGGAAGAAATATTTGTTGCTTTGAGTAACATTGTTCAAGCAGCTAATCAATTTGGTTTCGACATTGACGACATATTGGAACGTTTTAAGGCATACACTCCATTCCAAGCTATAGAGGGACGATACGGCCAATACAACAAATCGATTTTAGGAGAAAAGTATGCTCAGTTTTTAAGTGATTTGGGAGTCTATAAATTCAAAAAAGATCCAAAAAACCCGGGCAATGCAATAAATCTTATATTAGAAGGATTGGATTTTTCTGTTAAAATAAACAGTGTACGGAATATGATTACTTGTATGACTCTCTTTGAGCAATATCGTGATTATGCGGATCAAGAAGAGAAAATGAAATTCAAAAAACTTGCGAGTGAGGTGCATCGGATCAATGCGGAAAAAAACGTGGTTCCTCTTAGTTTCGTTTAGTTGTGTTGTTGCGACTCCTATTATGACTACACTTACCACAATGGGGCATGGTGTCGGTTGGGGCTGAGGTTAGATTCTCTATCGTACACACTAAAAAGACTTTCCTTCAGGGGAAAGTCTTTTTCTTTTTACAAAGCAATGATCTTTGTTTAAGTGGATCTGATCGGCCTTTAGTACGCCTGCCCTGGTTGAAACCTGGTGCTTGGTTGAAACCAAGCAGTTGTGTAAAAGAGTCATTCAGGGATCGGGGAGCTGTAGCAGCTCCGCTGATGGGGGAGAACAAGGTTGAAGGTCTGAAGAACGATCGGGCTGATGCTACAGGCTCTAAGGCGGCAAGAGCGGCCCCCTAAGAGCCTGTACGCCCCGCTGCGGGGTTACTTGGCCCGATAACCAGAGCGCCTAAACCGGGCCAGAGCGTCCCGGCTAAGGCGCTCTAGGTTCCTGTGCCGCGCTTAACACCCCGCACGGAGCCAAGGTCAAGGGCATGCTGGGGCAGATCGGGGAAGGCGTGGCAGCATCATGAACGCTCCGCGTTGCTACGCTTATCATCAAGCGGCCACGCTGAAGGGCAAGCACCATGATTCCGCTGCGCTGCATCATCGTGCAAGGGCTTTGTGAGCTGAAGCAGAGAAGGAAGGAGAGAACCGGCATACGCCGGTTCTTTTTGATGGAAAGCATTTTTTTCCCTTTTGCCTTCCGCATGGTATCAGCTCCCAGCCCGACCAGGCCCCCGGCGCGTGAGCCTCCGGCTACGCCCCTCTTCACACCGGGGGCCAAGACGGGCAGCCATTCGTTCAAGGGGCAGCAAAACTTTTTCTTCCCGTTTTGAAAAAGAAGAATCGGAAGAAAAACTTTTGCTGCTGATCCCTTGACCGCCTGTCTATGGGACTGATTCCAAGCATGCGTCAAAAGGGAAAAAAATTCCCCTTTGGGGATGCCAGCCACGCGGCAGGCAACGTCCAAAAAATTAGAAAGGGGCAGATGCAGTGAAGCGGATCATCTATGTGGCCGGAGTAAACCGGAAGCACCTAGCAGAACAAGCAAGCAGCGTCCCTTATTGGCTTCTCAGCGCCACACTCCTGAAAAAGTATCCGTCCTGGCTTGAGCCATACCTGAGATTTAGAACAGTCATATGGGACCCAGGGACGTTCACAGAGGATTGCATTTCATACCAGGGTTACCGGGCCTACATTGACCGACACGTTAAATCACGGCACCGGTACATGCAGTATGATGAGATCGGTAACCCTGAAGCGACAGAATGGTATCTGAAGGATATGCGGAGTCGTGGTTACCGGCCGATACCCATCCTACAGCCGGGCGGCGATAGAAAAATGCTTCAGACAGAACCACTTGTCTTTATCGGCGGTCTGGTTCCGATGAATGAACTCAGCCGCATGCAGTATCTGGACGGGCTACTGAGCGGCAGCGTGCGTGCCAAGCTTCACCTTTTGGGAATGATGCGGTCTGAATGGAACCGGCGCAAGACTACTGCCGAATGGATGCTTGAATATGGAGAACAGTGGGTGCCGCACGTACCGCGAAAGACCGTCCAATTAGCGTTATTTTAACGGCAAAAAGGGCTATAACCGCTCGCAACGGTTATAGCCCCTAAATCAAAACCCTAAATAGTTTCAACCTCTACTGAAGGTTGGGTAAGAGGGATGCTTTCTCGACTCTTACGAAAATATTATATCATATTTTAATTTTTATGCAACTTAAAATTCCAATTAATGGAGGTATTGTCTTCTAAGTCTGATGCAAGTATTTGACATAAAAACCTAAAATATCACAAAAGGAGATGTGGTTCTATGGTTAAAAAAAGCATGCTCATGAAAGTCCGAATTGAACGTGCCAGGAATCGCCTTCACACACTGACAGAAAAACACAGGAATTTTCAACATCCAGCCGTAATCAAGCAATCTATGGTATTGGATGAATTAATTAATCAGTATAATAGGACAGGAGAGCAGCAAATAAAAAAGCCGATTGGATGAACAATCGACTTGGGGCGAGAAACTTTTGCCGGGTCACTCGCCCTTATAGTTTAACAGATCATGCAAAAAAACGGGATACAATTACGGATGCATTCTGAATTGAAACGCCAGGGAAGGAGTCCAAAATCATGCAGACATGTGCTTATTGCGGGTCGGCCGTTGAGCTGGTTGGGAGTGGACTGTACTGTTCTTTTTGTGATATGGAAGTGTATAAAGATGATGTGCAGACTAATGGCAGCAGAAGGCCGGTGCGAGCTGAAGAGGTGGTCTTGCTGTCAGCAGCAGAACGATCGACACAGGAGCTTATGGAGAAAGACAGTTACTATTTGACTGTGCTTTTAGGGCTGGTTCGGGACGAACGTAAGCGGACATACAATCTGCTGAGGGTTGTTAATAGAGGGGCTGCCTTAAAGCCTGGGGAGACTGCTTTTAAGCATGGACAAGATGAAGGTGCAATGAATTATCGCTACTGGACTCGGAAAGCGTGGATTATTGAAAATATTTTACGTGATAGGGCCGGTTATTATCCGGCAAAAATAACGGATAACTTGCTGAATGGTATCCTGGAGCAAGTGCAGAAAAGTAATGAAAAACCTATGACATTTTCTCCAAAATGATTATTCCATAACGGACGATTATTACTAGGACGTATCAGAGATCAATATGAGATTATTGGGTTGTCGCTCCTGTTCAGGAGCGTGGATTGAAATAGAGTTGTATATTTGTTTTTGAAAGAAACGTCGCTCCTGTTTAGGAGCGTGGATTGAAAAACAACTACATATCTAAATTAAGAAGAGCCAGTGATTAATTATCACTGGCTCTTTTCTTTATAATGCCTAGACATAATATTTCTGGCAACTGGCGCATAATTGAGTATGTGGAGATCAACAAGAACCCGAATGATAAGCATAAGTGAATTTAAGTTACTTAAATAGGGAGACGCCTCGCATTTTTGAGGCGCCTCCTTTTTGTCATGACCTCAAGGAAATGCCCATGCAACTACAGCGGTTGAACTATATAGCTCGTGGTGGCGTGACAGGCGGTGGAAATGCTCTGTAAGGCCCCAGGTTTGGCCTAGAGACGCGGATTTGAGCAATAGAAAAACAAAATTGTAGTAACGTAGTAATGTAGTAATGTAGTAATGTAGTAATGTAGTAATACAATTGTAGTAATGTAGTAATAAATAAAATTACAATATAATGTAGTAATTGTAGTAATTATTGTTGTAGCATTACAGTGGATGGTGTATAATGGAAAAATCAAGTAAGGGAGTGGTGGAAGAAATGGCCGAGAAATTGACGAAAGAAACGATTTTTGCTGTGGCGGATGCGATTTCCGCCGAAGGGAAAGCGGTACGGGTGGCTGAGGTACACCGGCGGCTTGGGTATGGGAGTCTGAGTACGATCACGCCTGCCGTGCGCGAGTGGCGCGAACAGCAGAAGCCTGCTGCTCCAGTAGAACCGGCGGTAGTTCCGCAGGTTGTTGCAGATCGCCTGACGGCGCTGGGCATGGAACTTTGGGTGCAAGCCCAGGCGGTGGCAGAAGAGGGATTAAGGAAAGAACGCGAAGCCCTGGAAGCCTATCGGTCTGAGATCGAGGATCAGCAGCAGGAAACGGCGGAATACGCTGATGCTCTTAATGATGCGAATGAAGTTCTGAAGGAAAGATATGCTGAACAAAAAAGCCAGCTTGAAGCGCTTCGCGTAGAGAAAGAATCCTTGGCTAACCAGCTTAAAACGACTAGTGACCAGTTGATCGCGGCGCAAACACGGGAACAGTCCATCGGTGAGCACTTAAAAGACCTGCGGGAGCTGCTGGCAGAACGGGAAGCGGAACGCGATTCCACTACCCAAACGGCCCGGCAGCAAGCGGAAGAGATTTCCCGTTTGAGAGAGGAACTAGCTGTGATCAAAGAGCGCGAGAAGATTGCTGAACAACAGCTAGTGAAAGAACGGGCTGACACCAAAGAGCTTCAGGGTTTCACTGAACAGCGGCTTGCGGACGAACGAGCTGCGCGGGAACAGGTTCAACAGGATTTAGAGGTTTGCAGGGAAAAGCAACAAGCAGCAGAGGTTAAGACAGCGAAGTTAGAGGGTGAAATTACTGCGCTTCGCGCCCAGGGAACTACGAAAAAGCCTGGAACGAAGGCAAAACCGGATGGACAATAATAAGTTGTAAGCCGCAGAACGTACAACGGATATGGTCTTTGAAAAAGTGAAAAAACATCTTCAGGCTGGCCGGAAGATTGGTCAATAAGCAAGTAAAGCCCCCGGCTAATAACCGGGGGCTTTACTTGCTTAAAATGATTTAGGATTGATCTGCTGTAATAACGGATCATCTTCCTCTTCTTCTTCTGGCTTTGCATCTTCCAGGCTCTCCTGAAGGGGGGGGATGTTGGTCGCTATTTTTGTGTCTATAGCTACGATAGGCTGTGGCTGCTCGGGAATAGCATTCATGGCCGTATGCTGCGCTAAAGGCACTGATTGTAGACCGGTGAGCAAAGGTTCCTGATAGAGAATTTTTTGTATATCATGTTCTGTGATGTTTCTATATCCGAACCGATCCACCATGTGCAAGACGATACTTGCTAGGGATAGTTGTATGTTAGACTGAGCATCAATCCAACGATTCACTTTTTCATGCTCTTTCAGCTCGCCTACTCGCCATGAGACATGTTTTCGGGTTGGTTCTGTCAACCTTCAACACCCGCCTCTTGAAAGAGAACTTTCTTATGCAAAATGTTCAATCCATAGACATTTAGGTTTACAGCGTATTCGCCTGGAATCCAAACCAACAAGCAGTGGACTGCATCAGCAAACTTCTTAGCTTCTTCGTATAGATCAGGCTCAAAGGTGATACTTCCACCACCGAAAACCATAATAAATTCAATGTCGCCGCCAATCGTACTGTAGTGATCTTGCATAGCAACCAGGATGTTATTAGCTTCTGAAAATTGTGCTTCTTCCATAAAGCTAGTTGCCATCGCGTGTAAGTTATCTGTAGGGTCTTGAAGGATTTGATCAAAACGTTGACGGTTAACTTCTAAATATCCTTGAGTTTCTTCTGTCAAAAGCTTGGCTGCTGCTTCGGCAGCGTGTCCAACTCCATGCTTTTTCCCATCACAATTATCAAGAACAGGGTTTAAACCATGCGTATGAATCAATTCTACTGTTCCCGATCCAATATCCACTAGAAGTCCTTTTTTGGTTGCGAAATCTCGCGGAGTTAACTTCAAAAGTTCCGGCTTATCAGCATATGTTTCTCTGAACTTAGAGAGTATATGGGGCGGTTCGATTTTCTCTGTAGCTTCTTTTTTTGGACTCTTCCAGAATACAAAACCGTAAAGGCCGGTTAACCCTTCTTGGGTGATTTTGGATTTTGTATATTTAATAGTAACCACCACGGAGGTCTTGCCTATGTGAACTGTTACAATATGGGTGTGTTTTGTGAAGCGGTCCTCTAAAAAATTTGCTTTGGTAGGGTTCCATTCTGAAGCAGGGATGGAGCCGGCGAGAGAACCATTTACTTCAATGGTCTCAGGCAATGCATTATGAGTTAAATAGTAATTTTGGATCTCATGAGCTGCTTGCATAGCTAGAGTCATTACCACTGGGATATCATGTTTATGTTTATTTCCAAGTCTGATATTCATATTGTCTGATGTGTTTGTCAGATTCGCGTGGTTTCCTACTGCATAGATTCCGTCTCTTTTAATAGCCTTACTGCTAATGTTAACTACAAGTTCGTTCATTAAGTTATTAACAATAGCAGCAATGGATTTATCCGATTCATCCGGTTTGGTATATAGTCTCTTAATGACCGCAGGCTGGGAGTGGAGGGTATCATTAATGATCATTTTGTTTGTTGAGTTACCAAAATCAGCATTTGACTCATTTTGTTTGATTGGCACGGAAAAACCTCCTATAAGTTTATATTGAGTTTGATATAAGTTTAATAACGTTGTGAAAGGCTATCTACTATTAGTATAATATACCAAAACAAAGATATCAACCTAAAATGAGTCACTAAATAAATTTTAAATGAGTTTAAAATGAGTTTAATGATATTGATGAGTTTATAATAAACTTAAAAGTATATCATATATAAACTTATTATAAGATCACAAATAAACTCATTTTAAGTTTATTTGTGATAAAAAAAGTGTTTTCTGCCAATTAGGAGGCAGAAAACACTTGTGGGAGTAGGCGATACTATTAAAAGTTCTTGCAAAAAAAATAGATTAGTGGCAAAATCGAAGTATATCCACATATTCACATGTTGACAACTTTCGAGTAAATGAGAACGTTTTTTATATAAAAGAACAACAAAACACAAAAAAAAATAAAGCACCACCACTTTTTATAGAGAAGCTCGGTCGCCAAACTAATCTTCTCTATAAAACCCAGAGTTGTGCTTTACTTTTAAAAGCTCTATTTGAGGTTCAATAATAACTTAACCTTTTTGTTAGGTCTATTATACCCCATCTACGAAAAAAAAGTAAAGTACAAACTCTTATTTTCCTATTGCCTTTTTTGAGGGCAAGTGGTGCGGAAATGGGAGTTTTTTTATGTCTATTGCTGTCCAGTCAAAAGTAGCGCAAGACCATATATTACGTCGGTTTTTCAGGTCGCAAGTCCAAGAGACCCCTAGCAGGCACAAACAATCAAGTGCTGGGCGGGGCTACGATTTTGGCTGGATTTATACCAGCCAAGATTGCAAAACATATAAGGCATGCCGGTCATATGAAACTTTAGACTTACATGCCCAAAGTAATACATACTACACCCCGAATACATTCTATCGTAACGATCGGCGCGCCCAGGAGACGCTTCGCTGGCTAAATGCTGTTGTATTGGACGTTGATACAAAAAGTGGCCAAAATGAAGGGCTTATTTTGCCTGAGCTTTTGGACCGGATCAGCGCAGCCGGTTTGCCCCAACCCTCTCTTATTGTCCGGACACCTTCAGGCGGCTTTCATGTGCACTTTATCTTGGATCAACCTCGCAAGGCGTATTCTAATGCTGTGCGCCGGTACCAGTTGCTTCAGCGGACAATCGCTGAAGCTATTGGTGCTGATCTCAAGGCCATCGGTGCCGAACGTTTCTTCCGGATTCCTAATGACAGTAACATTATCTTTCAAAGCGACTCTACGGTGTCGTTTGATGCATTAAATGACTGGTACTGGATTAATCATGTCGAAAGCCGTACAAGCCGTTCTAGGGCTGCTGGACGGGCTGATTTAGGTGCCAGAGGGATATTGCAGCACCCGGCTTTCCAGGCCTTGCTACGTGGTGTACAAATTGGTGCCAGGGATCAGACTGCCTATACTTTGGCATTAGCATTTAAAGTAGAGGGATATTTGGAGGAAGAAGCAGCAGCTAAATTGCACACCTGGAATGAGATACTGGATACACCTTTACCGTGTCGAGAAATTGAAAAAAAAGTAAAAAGTGCATTCCGTGAAGGGGCAAAAAAAGGCCCGAAAGCATCCATCGTAACGGAACTCTCTGGAATCGCATTTCAATATGGCCCGATATGGGAGCCAGCGAAGCCAAGAGAGGAACGTAAAAACAGCCATTTTGATGAATGGGCAAATGATGTAATTACATCCCTGAAGGCGTTGCCTGGGAATGAAATAGTAGATTCACAACGAAAACTGGCCGCTCATTGGGGCATGTCTTTATCGTCTTTTCAGCATGTAATTCGTATGTTAATAGACTCGAAACGTATTACCGTAGAGGTTACCGGAAAAGGCCGGGCAGCTCAGACGGTTATTCGTCTAGTCTGTGATGAGTTGGAACCGGAAAAAATAGATAGCAGCAGCCCCCTTGTATCCAGCGGGGCGAAGACTCAATTTTTCAATGTACCAAGCTCCAATACACTTATCCTAGATACGGTGGTGGGTGGGGCCGGTTTTCTCCTTGGCCGTTTCATTTATGTGCGGGGCCGGCTTCCTGGGACAGATCCGCCTTGATGGGTTGTGATCTTTTTTGAGGGCTGTTTGGGGAAGCTCCGGTAACGTTCTTTTCTGTTCTTATCTAGTTCGTATGTTCTATCTGCACCCTATTTGGGGCCTAGATATGTGGGAGTTTCCGCCCATTTTTTGGGGAATTTATACATTTGTCTGGCAGTATGTGGTTGTGCTTTGCTATACTAAAACCGTAACTAGAGTGTTACAAAGGCTATTAACCAAGGAATTAACTAGGCTGTCCACCTCTTACTGTCTTAGTTGATAGTCAAAAATGCCATCAGGCTTTGTTGTTACTGTGGAGCGGAATCCACCCACCCCCCGAAAGCAATTCCTGACCCCACCTACACAACGTCCGTAGTTGGGGTCAGGAATAACGGGGGGTGGGTGGATTCTAAGTTAGTGTGATGTGTGATTTTGATTATTTAAGATTTAAAGATTTATAGAGGTGGATGAGGTGTAGAGGAGAGGGGGGAGAGAGTTAAGAGATTAAGTTCAAGAGATTAAGTTCAAGAGATTAAGTTCAAGAGATAGAAGAGAAAGAGTTACAGGTGAGGTTATGAGTGAGTGTGGAGGTAGGAGTTACGTTAGAGCGGTGTATTGATGTGACTGTGAGGTTTGAGTTACTTTAGTGCGGATCGTGGAGATACTTTGTATGGGTAATAGCTATGTTTGTGGTGAGTGTTAGCTAGTGCATGGAGTGCGAGCTGGGAGAGAATTGGTTAGAAGTTGCGACAGGTCGTCGCTGAGTACTGATGTTCATTTGCTGCTTGTGGATATGTCTCTAGGGGCTGCGAATAGATAGTTTAGTGTGTGGATAAGTTGTACTCTTAGTTACGTGTTTAGTTACGTTTTTGTATGAACGCTGTTGATTGATTTTTTTAGAAGGGTGAGCTGTTGTTTTTGTGAGAGGGCAGGCACTATGCTTTTCGTCTACAAGGCTGTAGGTTAGAGTACTGAAGCGGTGAAGAAGTATCTGCACATTTTTATGGATATATTGCGACTAACAATCTGGAATCATGATGATTATTTGCGACCTTACTTACGTTGTTAGTTACTATTCATAAACCTTTACGATTGATATCAGAAATTTGGTATAGTTAGAAGGAGTGTGATTTAGTCAACGAACAGGAGGCGCTTTTTTGATTAACAAATACACGGATTTTAAAGCGAAGGACTTGGAGATTCTACGCTTTATCCTGAAACATGGAATCGTTACGTCCAAACAAATTCAGACCCACATTAATGAATCTGGGATTCATAATGTTTATCGTAGATTGAGAAAGTTGGAGAGTGCAGGAATGATCTGGAAGAAAAAACTTGCGCTCACACTGAACGTTTATTTTCCAAAACGGGATGCTAGGGATTTTATGGACTACCCGGTTACTGTTGCAAACGATACAAGCATGTATACCGCGCAGCATGATTTAATCATCAATGATTTGATTTTGCATTTGAAGGCGAAACTGAAGAATCAAGAATTCGACTATAAAACGGAGCGGGAATATCGCTTTGAGCTGCTTGAAGATCGAGGTAAGGCGGAAATGCTCAAAAAGTGGAATGAGATCCGCGAGACATTGCCCGATTTTGTCATTCTGCTGACGAATCACACAATAGCCGTGGAAGCTGAACTGAATACGAAAGCCGTATCCAGGCTCCAGAAGAAGATTGATCTTTATGCGCGGGAGATCCGGGAGGGGAAGTATACTGAAGTTTGGTATTTTGTTCCGAACGGTACGGTGGGCAACGCCATTGAACGTGCGAAGGTTCTGGTGGCTAAAGAGTGGGGAAATAAAGCCCGTTCAGCCGAAACCGAAGCTGGCGTAAACGTCTTCAAGCAAATCAGCGTGAAATCCCTACCGGAAGAGGTAAGGAGCTGAACATGTGCAGCGAAGTGCTGACGATGATCAACTACTACAAGGCAGAACTGACGAAGAAGCCAAAACGGTAGGACAGATAGCGATTGCTGTGATCGGGCTTGTGGCTGCGTGTTTTACTTTATTCGCTCTTATAACGGCGGCAGTGATTTATGTGGGAGTCGTGTTTGGGATCAAGAAAAAATGGATTTTGTACACGCTCCTACCGGTGGCTGTATTTGGTTTGCTGGTTATACACGGGACTCATGAATGGGTGGCGCTATTGGGCTTTATGTCCTGGCTTCAGATCCCGTATGTTACGCCACTGGCAGAAGAATACTTGAATCGCAGCCAACCGTTTCCGGTTAATGCTTACAGCTATGTAGGGACGTTATCCTTGGGGATTCTGATGGCAAATGTAGCACATCCGTTCATTGCATACTATCGTAGTAAAATTATCAAATCGAAGCATGACGGACTCCGGAAGCAGAAAAAGGAACGCGACTATCAACAATTCCGACTAAAAAGGGAAAAATACTTGAATAAAAAACAACTTCAATTCCGCAAATCTAACTCGTCCGAAAATTTTATTGGATATGACGAGTTTCAGCAGCGGGTGGCATTGAAAGCACATGAGCCGAATCAGCATATTTTGGCTGTTGCCACAACTGGTGGCGGTAAAACCGTCTTAATCGGAACGAATGTAGAAAACGCATTGCGTCAAAACAAGCCGGTCATCTTTATGGATGGCAAGGGTGAGCTGAAATCCATGCTTGAATTTAAGGAAATGTGCGAGAAACACGGGCGCACCGTCCATATGTTCACGGACGTAGACGAATTATCATTTAACTTTTTGCGGCACGGATCGCCAACACAACTACGGGATAAGGTCATGAACCTGTTTGAATGGTCTGAACCATTCTACAAAACGAACTGTTCCAGGTTTCTGCAGCTCGTCTTTCGGATGCTTCGAGACTTTAACCAGCCGATTGAACTGGAAACCGTGTACGAGTTTACAGCAAGGTCTAAGGTTGCGCGGTTCTTGGCTGATCAGACTGAACGGGCAAAAGTAAAGATTGAGGTTCCAAAGCGTGAAAAGGTAGCAAAATTTGTGTTGGATCAAGAACCATTACCGGAGGAACAGCCGGAGCCGGAATCGCCCGAGCTGATTGGGGAAGAAATCACGGAAGCGGTGGGCGAAGAATCTACAAAAGAAGCAGAGCTGCCGGAAGAACCGGAGCCAAATCCAGAATCAGAACCTGTTGAGCTTACCAATGAAGACTTAGCGAAACTGTTGGGCGATATCCCTACAGCAGAGCCAGAAGATTCTGCCGCGGCTCTTTTTGGGCTTCAAGATGAAATAGAACCGGTTGACACGAGCATGGCCGTTGAAGCAGAGCCAATACGACCATCCAAGGAATCCGAGCCACTTGTAAAGGAAGATGTTCAGGATCTTCCAGCAGCGGACATTCCAGAGGAACCACCTACTACCGTAGATCCGGAAGAGGAAGAAGAGCCGGTGAGAGCAAGTACACTGTTTGAAGGGCTTGAAGGTGATGCGGAGGAACCGAGTGAACCCGAGGTTCGGTATCAGGTTGAATGGGACGAGGAAATGAGAGCCAAAATCGAATATTACCGGGAACGGTTCTTCGGATTAGAGGAAGAGGATGACGATGATGAACCTTCAGGGATCAGTTTTGGCGCACTGACCAGTTTGCGTAATCAACTGGCCGAACTCATTGAATCTGATCTTGGGCATTTATTTGTTGAAAGAGAAGATGGCATCGACCTTAAAACGATAACGGATAACAACGAAGTTGCGATATTCTCCATTTCGGGCAACAAGTATAAGGATTATATCAAGACACTTGGCCGTGTCGTGATCATGGAAGTGAATACCCTGGTAGACTATCGTCAAAAAGAGGGCAAGAAGTCTATCATGTCAGTCTATGACGAGTTTTCGGCTTATGTCAGTCATGAAGTGGTGGATGTTATCAATAAGAGCCGGTCTGCTGGTTTTGAGTGCCTGTTGTCCGTACAGGGGCTATCAGACATTGATGCGGTTGATCCTGTGCTTACCCGGCAAATCATCAACAACTGTAATACGTACATGATTGGGCGGGTTAACGATCCGGCAGATGCCGAAGTGCTTGCGGCTGCATGCGGAACGTATGAAGACGCAGACATTACCAGTCAAGTTGAAAAGAACGTTTGGAAGAAGCGGTTTGAATCTGAAATGGGTACGGTCCGAATGGTACAGCGTTACCGGGCGCATCCAGACGATATTCGCGGATTAGGCACCGGGGAGGTTTTCTTGTGTAGGAAGACCATTGACCAAGACGGTGCGCCTTATGTAGCCCGTGTTTACGTGCGTAATGCGCTTGATCTCACCGGCATCGGTGCTTAAATACAGGGGGTGTTACTTATGGCGAAGAGTTTAGCCAAGCGAAAAGCTGCGGCTGATGCGCCACAGCAGGAGAAAGTATCTATTAGGGAGAAGGGCAAGCGATTTTTTCGGAAACTACAGAAGCCCAAAGTGGAAGAACGTAAAGCCTATCGGCCGCGGGGTTATCGTGCAAAAAAATTTGGAATATTCGTTTTTTGGCTCATGTTTAGTTTTGTGTTTCTGGTGTTTTTCATGAATGCGTTTAATCCGTCCAAGCAATCGGATGTTAATGCTCAGGCGGTGCAACAGGCTCCGACACTAAACCCGGCCACAACCACCACGGCTGTCCAGTATGCTGAAAATTTTGCCAGGGAGTATTTCACCTGGAAGCCGGGAAGCGAAGCACTGGCGAAGCGTCAGGAGCGTTTGGCTCCATATCTGGCTAAGGGGCTTGATCCGCATGCCGGATTACAGCCAACGGCACTGAAAACGACTTCCGTTCTGCTGAAGACGGAGATTGCCAACATCGAGGAAAAAGGCGAGAACCAAGCCTACGTCACGCTGAAGGTCTATCAAAAAATTGGCGTTCCGAAGGAAGTTGTGACTACGGACGAGACGACAAAGAAGAAGACGACCACGACTAAATATGAACCAAAGGAAGTCAGTAAATTTTTTGTGGTACCGGTGGCATATGCACAGAATTATGGAATCTATGATTTACCGAAGTATACCTATATCAACCCACAGACGACCGTGGTTGCTTCAAATCAGACCACCGGACTTCAGGATGTGGCTGAATCTGAGGTGAAGCAAAATATCCGGAATTTCCTGGATACGTTCTTTGGCTCTTATGCTCAAGATCCTGCCGACAAGCTGGCTTATCTGCTTGAGGACAAGGATCATCCGAGCGGACTTAATAAGCGTATGGATTTTGTGAATGTTAAAAACTCACAAATCTATCAGGGCGAGACTCCGGAAACCTATGTTGTTCTGGCTACTCTAGTGCTGGAAGATCCTGTTTCAGCGGATCGCTTCGTAACCAATTACAGATTGGATATTACACAAAAAGATGGGCGTTACGTTGTAAGTAAAATAGACCAACAATAGGAGGAATCTACATGAATATTGGTTTTGATGGACTACTGGATTGGGCTAAGGAAGAGGGAGGAAATTTGATCCTGGTTGCTGCTATTTTCTTCGCCGTTCTTCTTGCTTTCAAACGTCAGTTTATCGGTGCTATTGGTACATTTCTAGTGTTATTGATAACATATTTGATCGTTACAAAACCAGAGCTTATAGGGAAAGTTGCTGAATTTGCAGCGAAACTAGTCGGCGTAAATTAAGGGGGTAACCTTTATGCAGCAGCGAAAGGATATGTTTGTTCTCAATGAGTTTCTGAAGTTTGAACGCAAACTGTATCAGTTTGCTGGCTTTAAAGTAGGTCGGCCATTAAAGCTGAAGTCTATTGGCTACTTTTTCGCTATCGCCGCTATTATGGTGGTTTGGTACTACATTCCTGTACTGAATATACCTTTAAAAATACTACCAAGCTCTATTCTCCTTGCTGCACCGTTCATGTTCACGTATCTACTGATTGATGTAGGGACGGAGAACCGACCACCCATTAAGTTTGCAAAGAGTATGTTCCTGTATCACATGCGGAAATCAAAACGTGTCACGTACTTTAAGGGGAAGGAGCTGGACCGGCCAAAGTCATATGGCTTTGGCGGTCAGCTTTCGGCCAGAGAATATCGGCAGAAGAAGAAAAAGAAGAAGCGTACCCATTACCAATTTGAAGGGTACATGACCATGCGAGATTAGGAAGGAAGGTGTGCTGATGAAGGTATTTACCGAATTTCCAACCAAACATATCGAGGGAAACCTAGCCTTTGGTCGGGATGGGAGCGTATGGGCTTATTTTCAGGTCGAAGGCTATGGGTATGACTTCCGGGATTTTGTCCAGAAGATTCACCCTTATAATAATCAGTTGTCTTACTATGTTGAGAATATGAGTGATCTTCATTTTTTGATGATCCCGTCTCTCACAGATGTGAACGGGATTTTAGATGAAACAATAGAAGATATCAAGCGGAAGGATTACCCCCTGAAGGAGAACGGGATTGACTACTTCAACAGGCTAAAACAGACGCTCAGTAATCAACGATCTTCGCGAGAAACCAATGAATATCATACGTACATCGGGGTACAACTTGATCCCAAAAAAAATGAGTTTAGAAAAGTTGGGAATACCGGCCTAGCACTGGTTGCCGGAGTGAGTGACTTTATCAATGGTTTCAAGTCACCCGTGTACCGCGCTATGGGGCTGGAGCCGAACGATATCTTAAAAGTAGACATTGAGCAGTACAAACACCAAGCGGAAGGATTGAGAGAAACACTGAGCCAATCCATGTCTTCCTTGGTCCGGATGATTAGTAAGGAAGAGACGCTGTTCCTGATCGAGCAGAATTTTAGCGTTACGCCGAATGATACGAAGCTACGGAAAGGTTATGAAACCAGCATGGACGTTTCTGGAAACGATGGGGAACGGGTGCATGAAGCTCACCGTGGCCGGGCGCAATCCTTTTACGAGCTACAAAATGCAGAAATTGAAGAATTCGACCAAAAGACGCTTAAGTTGTATAAAATGGTCGACGAAGAAATCAAGGAGAGTTATGTCCAGTTCCTGGTTGCCGACAAAATGACTGCACATAGTCTGCATCCTGGATCGGAATGGATGTTCCATATTCAAAACCGGCTGCGGTTTCCTGTCGCGGTATCCGTTAAGGCGGGGTTGATGCGGAATGAACAGATTATTAAAAACCTCAGTAACGTGCGGCTCTCCTACCAGGACCAGCGAGAGGAAGCCCACAAAGGTGACAGCGAAGTGGATCTCAACACCGGAAAAGCGGAGAGTGGAGCTATACAGATGGAGAGCCGGTTTACCGATACGGGTTACCCGGCATATGGATGTAGCTTTGTTTTCCGCGTATCTGCCAAAGACAAAGATCAGTTACGTGTCCGGGTAGACGAGCTGAAGCGAGAAATGCAATCCTTTGGTATTCACTTACTCAGCCCTTATGGGGAAATGATTTCTTATTTCATGGAATTTATTCCGACCAGTCCGCGGATCAATAGCGACTATATTCAATATGTGGAGCCTACCAAGCTGGCCGGGATGATGTTTGGAGCTACGACCAATATCGGTGACAATCGCGGATTTTACATCGGGCAGACGCTCAAGCTTAACCGTCCAGTATTCATCCAGCCGGACTTGGCCGCTAAAGCCTTTGAAGGTGTAAATAACGTGGTCGATTCCCTGGCTATGATGATTGCGGGTATGACCGGTAAAGGTAAGTCGTTTTGGGCCAATCTGTATACCTACTTATGTGTGCTTACCGGATCACGCGCACTTATTATTGATCCGAAGGGGGACCGTAAAGGATGGGCAGCAGGCTTACCCTTCATACCGCCCGAATTTATATCGGTTTGGACATTGGGGGCAGACGAACGGGACGCAGGCTGCTTAGATCCGTTCCGTACCAGTGTATCCCTTCAAGAAGCGAAGGATATTTCATTGGATATTCTTTCGTTCTTGTGCAACCTAAATTTGGGAGATCCGGGATTTACGCGATTGAGTGAAGCGGTGGAACAAGAGGGGGATCAGCATGATCCCTGCTTGGGTGGAGTGCTGTATTACTTCAAAGGGCAATTGAAAATTGCGAATTTGAGTGATAAGCACCGGGAAGCCATTGAGGAAATCGTAGAGACACTGGAGACATTAAAGCGCACTCAGATTGCCCGACTACTCTTTGGTGAAAAAGGCCAGGATTATCGCGTGCTGGAGGTCACCAAGCCTTTACAGGTGCTTATGGTCCAGAACCTGAAACTGCCGAAAGGGAACAAGCCTCCGCGTCCCATTGAAAAGATATCTGAAGCGATTCTCATCTCGATTACTTCCTTTACCAAGCAATACATGCTGGAACAGGATCGATCCATTCATAAGGTTATCATGCAGGATGAGTCCAAGACGATTGAAAATTCTGCTGAAGGTAAAAATCAGATGGATTTCATTGTCCGCATGGGCCGCCACTATAATACGACACTGGTTAAAGGAACGCAGAACGCAACTGACTATGACGAGGATGTGTCCAATATGGGCATGAAGTTCTGCTTCGCCCTGAAAAAAATCGAAGAAGCAGAAGAAATGCTCAGATATTTTGGTCTACCCGTTACACCATCCAATTTGGAATATCTGAATAGTCTGGATCGAGGTACGGCGCTGTTCCAGGATATTTATGGCCGGACCGCTGCTGTTCGGATACATCCCGTATACAAAGAGATCGAGGAAGCCTTTGATAGCTCCACCGCTACTCAGGAAGACCGGGAGTACGAGCGGGAACGTCAAGAAAAAATTCGGATGGGGGTATAAGCATGCGGAAAAGGAAATTTACATTTTACGTGAGTTTTTTGAGCTTATTTTTGCTCCTGTTTCTGATAGGTTGTTCTGGAAAATCAGGGGGAGGGGATGATGAATCTGCTGATTTGAAATCAGCAGATTCACAGGCTCTTGCCTACATTCAAGCTTCGGTAGAAGGTGACGATGATTTGCTTAAAACTCTCCTGCAGCCGGATCAGTCACGTTACAAAATTTTAAAGGATGGGAGACATAATTCTCCAGGAGCATTTGAACGAATGGGAAAAAAGTATTCTATCTATCGTTACAGCAAGGAGCCGAATGAAATAGGAGAGCTGTATTACAAAGTAAGTTATTACCGAGAAAATCATCAGAAATATTTTTCCGATTTGCTGAAAATGATTAAAGAAGACAGTCAATGGAAGATTCGAGAAATTGACGAAGAGGAAATGTCGAGAAATGCGAATCCAGATGAAGTAATAACCGTTCACAAAAGCGATGGCGAGGGGTGATCCAGAATGAAACGCTGGATTCGTTATGGCATGCTCATCCTTACTTTTTTTATGAGCTGCATGCTACCCATAGCCAGCGCAGCCGATCCAGACGTATTGTCCGGTAAAAATATCTCATCGAATTTGTTTAATACTAACCACGAAGTGACTAGTAACGGATCTCCTGCCTATTACCAGATTGATGTCACTTCCAAAACAGGGGACGACGAAGAAGAGGGTAATGTGTTTACCCAAGCGTTCTCTACGGTGGGAAGCTGGATTTCGGGGGATGCTGTAAAGGACTCTATTATGGCCCAATTCTATGAAGCCATGAACTTCATGGTCAACATCCTTTTCAAAATGAATCTGTACATGAGTAATGCGATGTTAACCGTACTGGACTATGCATTTGATTTTGACGTAGTAAATACGTTGATCGAGCGTATAGAAGGGGTCATGCAGAGTATAACTGGTATATCCTCTTTGGGCTTTAGTGGTATGGGATTGTATGGGAAGCTGATTGGTATTATTGGAATTTCAATCGGATTACTATTTCTTTATCAGTATTTCTTCAAACATGCCCAAATTGAAGCGGTAGGTAATTTAGTTAAGACGTTTGTGATTTTGGTCGTTACTCTGCTGTTTTTCAGCAACTATGGAACTGTGTTGAAGGGGGCTAATGCGCTCACGACAGAAGCTACAGCGATTATTATGGGAGCCGGTTCAGGACTAAGTGAAGATGGTACAACGAGTGGAAGACAGAGCATGGGAAACAATATGTGGGATTTATTTGTCCATCGTCCCTATTTATATATGCAATATGGGACCGACAAAGAAAACGAGGTGGGGGAGAGTCGAGTTGATGAATTACTTTCTTTACCACCGGGCCAGAGCCGCCAAGATTATGTGGAAAAGAGAGAGGTTGGGGATTCTGGAAACGGTATGATGACCTATGTACAAGTCCCGGAGCGTTTGGTTTTTACTGGACTGTACACTGTAGTTAATGGGATCACATCCATTCCGATATTCGCTTTGGGGTTACTCATTATTGTGCTTCAGTTTTGGTTTTTGGCCGTGGCCGCACTTGCACCGTTTTACTTGCTCATTGCAGCATTTCCAGCGGGGGGCGGTGTGTTCCGGCGATATACGGAGGAACTGTCATTGCCGCTTATCCTAAAATTAGGTGTATCGTTTATAGCGCTAATCGTGTTTACCATGTCGGAGATCGTCTATCAGGAGGGTAACACCGACAGCATCGGGTATATTGCTGTTGCGATTATTGAGTTTGTAATCCTGGTGTTGATCTTCTTGATTCGGAATCGCTTGATCAAAATTTTATTTGCCGGCAACCAAGCTGCGCGGCAACTGGCTATGGAAGCATCACAGATTGACCGCCGTATGAATGCGGCAAGACAGAAGGCAACAAGCGGAGCTGCTCAGGCGGTGGGAACCATGGCCGGTGGACCAGCAGCGGGAGCTGCTGCCGGAGCAGTCGTGGATAGTATGGAGAGCGGCAGAGATACAAGCCCCGCAGCCGCATTAGAAAATGAAAGCCTGGACGCTTCAGATAACTATGTCACGGATAGTGTAGATGCCGATAACGATCTTGACGATAACGTACCCCTAGAATCGGAACGTTTAGGAGATCCGCCACCGCTGGGAGCTAGTGGCAGCGGCGTGAGCGCCAAAGTGATGGCCGGGGTAATGGCTGGAGCTGCGGGGAGTGCCGGTGCAGAAGTAGCGGCGACAAGTTCCATGAGTAGTGGGCCTTCAGGAGCACCGCCTACAGTATCTTTAAACGATGCGAAGGGTAACACTGAAGCTGCTGGAGACTTGGCAATACCAGCCTTCATGCGCCAAAGACCACGGGGCGCTAACGGACAAGCTCCTGGAACTGTTCAGGGTTCGGGTACCGGCTCTGGAAACGTTACGCCATTACATGGCGGCTCAGGGGCATCAGCGAACGGGATCTATGATGAATCTGCTAGATCTAATGATTATTTCAGTGGGAGCAGGAATTTCCGGAATGAATCCGAGTCGTTATCTGGCGGCCAAGGTCCTTCAGGACATGATGATTCATTATTTGCGTCTTTACCGCAGGAAGATCCAGCGATAGACTCGCGGCCACCACAAAGTTCGGCTAACCGTGGGCAAGCACCGCAGACGGTACCTCTTCATACGACTCCTGGTGTACAACGTCCAAATGCAGGACAACGCCAAGAATCTAGCGAAAGAAGACCGCAGCCTGAGAGGTTCCGAACATCCAGAGGGGTAGAATCACTTGGGAGTAGGAGCGTAGAGCATCAGGAAGCAGATCATGCCGATTCGTCCTCTATACGTTCTGGACAGACGGAAAACCGGGTGCAGAGCATTCCGTTACATCCTTCCAGCAGCGAGGAGGATGAGTCATGAAGGGGCCGGTGAAGACATGGCTTGGTGCCATTGTTGCTTTAGGCATGATAGCTTTACTAATTGGATCGATCTTTGAAGGGAATCGCATTGAACAAGAACAGGCTGCCGCGAAGCAGCAGCCTGTCACTCCGGAGAAGCGGCCCGTTCGGCAGTACACCCCGAATGAACAAGCAGCAGAAGAGAAGCAGGCTGAAGAGGTAGAAGTGCCAACGGAAGAAATGCAGACGGAGATTCAGAAAGTGATTCCGGAGTTTCTGAAGGTGTACGTACCGTTCGATGCTGAAAGCCCGGATGATTTTTTGAAGAAATCAAAACCTTATGTCACTGATAAACTGTATCAAGCATTAGAGCAGGAGCAGCGCAGGGGAGCGCTAACGATCGTCAAGACCAAGCTCATCAATGTAGAGCTGGAGCCGCAGAAGGAAGGGTTAAAGGAACAATGGTGGAATGCAGATATTGAAGTCGAGCATACAGATCAGGCCGGCCAAACCAATTCCAGTACATTGGCTTATATCATTAAGGTCAAATTGATAGATGGCAAGTGGAAGATTGATGATCTAGGTGTACGTTCAAGGGCGTGGAACCCATGAAGAAATTTACTATCTTGGGCGGGCTGGCCTTGATTCCGATTCTTTTTGTGGGTGCGCTGTTTGTACTTATGATTATGGTCATGATGTTCAGCAGCTCGGATTCTTCTGAAGGGAATTACGGCGGCGGTGGATGGGGGAGCGGGATTATTTCGCAGCTCGGGGAATCTGAGATTCCAGCGGAGTATATTCCAATCTATCAAGCTGCCGCACAAAAATATGGAGTCCCTTGGAACCTGTTAGCTGCGGTACACCGCATTGAAACCCGGTTCTCTACATTAGATCCTATGATTTCGTCCGTTGGCGCAGAAGGCCATATGCAGGTGCGCCCATAAGGGCATAAAAGAAATCTCCCTGTGGCAAGGGAGCAGATCAAACCACAATAATCTGTCACCAACCAACTTATCCGTGAGGGAAACCAATATCGGGGAGTGTAGCATGTTGGGAAAAGCCATAAGTTGCTTAGTTGCCGAAGCACGACTGAATGGCGAGGTGAAACGTTGTAAACAAGGATGAAAGCTAAACTGCTTCAATGATAGTCCGAGGGAGCTAATGGGCCGCTCGTATCGGAAGGTAGCTACAAACGATACGCAACCCGATTTTCTACTAAGAAGACACAGCTCATCAAGTTAACTGCATGCTTGGTGAGAGTGGTTCTGGGTTGACCGACCTCAATAAGAGGAAAAGGGCGAACGTCACATCCGATATTACAACAAGCCGTTTCTTTTATGTCTAAATGGGGATTGCCTAAGTTGGAACGCTCAGTAGAGCTATGACGAAGGAGTCTGAATATCCAATAAGGTAACGGAGTTCTCGTAGTAGTCCGAGGTAGGGAAAGCCTATCACATGGCGAAGGAGAACAGTTTTTCAAGTCTAGCAACCTAATGGAAAGGAGCGTGAGGCTCCATGAGAAGTCCAGAAACCGTGCTAGACAATCTAGCCAAGCAAGCATTACGTCCAGATTATAAGTTCCAGAGGCTATATAGGAATCTGTACAATACAGATTTCTATCTAATGGCTTACTCAAAAATTTACGCTAAAGAAGGAAACATGACTCCAGGTTCAGAGGGAGAAACCATCGACGGTATGAGCCTTGAGCGTATCCAAATGTTGATTCAAAACCTTAAAGACTTCAGCTATCAACCCAAACCATCCAGAAGGGTATACATTCCGAAAAAGAATGGTGGAAAACGCCCCTTGGGAGTTCCCTCATTTGAAGATAAGCTCTTGCAAGAAGTGATCAGAATGATCCTGAATAGTATCTATGATCCTGTGTTTTCGACAAAATCTCATGGTTTCAGAGAAAACAGAAGCTGCCATACTGCACTCAAACAAGTAAAGAACACGTTCACTGGGGTTAAATGGTTCGTTGAAGGCGACATAAAGGGATTCTTCGACAACATTGACCATCATACGCTCATCAACATACTTAAACGAAGAATTGATGATGAAGCGTTTATGAATCTTATTTGGAAGTTCCTCAGAGCAGGATTCGTTGAGAACTGGACATTTAATAACACATACAGTGGTACTCCACAGGGGGGAATTATCAGCCCTGTCCTATCAAATATTTATCTCAATGAACTTGATAACTTCGTTGCGAAGTTGAAATATTCATTTGATAAGGGGAAAGCGCGGAAGAGGCTTAAAGAGTACCGTACAAGAGAGGCCAGACTCATAAGAGCCAAAGGAAGCTACCGAGCCAGATGGACCGAACTTAAACCAGTGGAAAAAGAAATGTGCAGGCAGCACGTTAAAGAGCTTAAGAAACAGATGATGGAACTACCCTACAAAGACCCGATGGATGATGGCTACAGAAGAATACAGTATGTTCGATACGCTGACGATTTTCTGCTAGGTGTGATCGGGAGCAAAGAAGACTGTATAGGAATCAAGCAAGCCATAACAAAATTTCTTGAAACAGAACTAAAAATAGAGCTGTCTCAAGAGAAAACGTTAATTACTCACTCCAGTAAATCGGCTCGTTTTCTCGGATATGATGTGCGGATTAGCCACGATGCAGACACAACGAAAAAAACAGCAAGTGGCCATAAACAACGCACTAGAACCATGGCGGTCGAATTGCTTATGCCTCACGAGGCATGGAGAGATAAGTTGCTTGATTATAAGGCTTTGAAGATCGAATCAGATACGCAAAAGTGGGAATCCATTCATCGAGGACACCTCTTACAAAATGATGACCTAGAAATACTACTGGCTTACAATGCCGAAATTAGAGGCATATACAACTATTACAAGCTGGCTAATGATGTTTACAAGCTGGACAGCTTCAAGCACATTATGGAATACAGCATGTACAAGACGTTCGCCAATAAGTATAAAACTAGCGTTAGGAAAATCAACGCTAAGTTTAGAATTAACGGTCATTTTGGAGTCAGATACGACACCAAAAAAGGGTCGAAAGTTGCCTTCTTCTATAGCGCAGGTTTTAAAAAGGTGCAATCGGAGGAATTCGATCCGAAAATGGATCTCCTTGCAGATTACAAAAGGAATTATATCTATAATCGGACAAAACTCGTTGACCGCCTTCTATCCAGAAAATGTGAATGGTGTGAAATGGAGGGTGTGCCCCTTCAAATGCATCACGTAAGAAAGCTCAAGGATTTGAAGGGGAAGAAAAGATGGGAAAAGCGAATGATTGAGCGTAAGCGGAAAACCCTCGCTCTTTGCAGAAGCTGCCATCTGGATTTACACAACGGGAAGCTAGATTGAAAAATGGAGAGCCGTATACGCGGAGACGTGTACGTACGGTTCGGGGAGGAGTATTTGGAAACCTGTCATAGTGATATGACAAGGCGCTGGATACTTACTCTACTTCATGCCTTGTACTTTTATCGGATGGGGGCATAGCTCCTGCGGCGGTGCAGGGAAGGGGGATTTCAGCGCTGAGGAAAAAATCAGTTTGGCCGTAATCTCCCAATATGGCGGCTATGGCGTAGATGCTAATGGAGACGGGAAAGCAGATATGTGGGATCTAGAAGATGCTGTGTTTTCCGCAGCAAATTACCTTGGGAAGAACGGTGCTGCTTCTGGCAATGTTGAAGCTGCCTTATACCAATACAACCACAGCCAGGCATACATTTCCGAAGTCATGAAATACGCTACGCTTTACGTAACGGAAGGCTACGACCCGATTACAATACCGCAACCGGGTAAAGCAGGGTTCAGTCGTCCGGTCAGTGGTCAGGTTACGTCCGGATTTGGTCCGCGTACCCATCCGGTGACTGGCGAAGTAGGCAAGCCCCACGAAGGCGTAGACTTTGCCTGTTCCCTTGGACAGCCGATACCATCATCCAAAGCCGGTAAGGTAATTATGGCCGGTTGGCAAGATGCGAGTAATCCAAGTAAGGGTTACGGCCAGTATGTGCGTGTGGATCATGGGGGCGGGTATGTGACCACCTATGCTCACTTGTCTTCGATTAATGCCCAGGTAGGGGATCAAGTATCTGCAGGAACTGTTATTGGAGGATGTGGATCAACAGGCACTAGCACCGGAAACCATCTACATTTCGAGATCATTATCAACGGCAGAAAGGTAAATCCGTTGCCGTTTGTAGGGGGATAGGAATGTGCTAAATGAAAAGATCATTGTACGGGTAAGGGATCACGTACCTGGATACGAGGGCAAGACTGTAGGTTTTGCCAGACAAGGTGACGTTTTTATTTTCCGCAATCCACTAGGCAATTTGAATGATGCTGAGTATCTGACTTGCTACAAGCTGGGCAGAAGTGACTTTGTAGAGCCGTTCAAGCGCTCTACAGAGCGTCAGTGGATTGAGCAGGAAGAAAAGTACCAAGTCTACCTGAACGAGCTTTCTACGCGATTTATGCCCATTCTGGAAGCCTACTGGCGGGAGGATGGAGCAGATATTGAAAACTATTGGTCTGTGATGGAGAAGCAAGGCATCGAGAGCCATTGCGCGGATCTGATGCTCTTTAATCGGTTTCTATGGCGTAAGGCTCGGGAGCTTGAAGAAAATGAACCGGTGAATGTTCGAAAAATCGATCAGGTATATGAGATGATCAAGGGCATTAGTAAGATATTTGAGGTTCGGGCCGGACGCAGCTCCATAGAAACGGATTCTATATATTTCAAAACAGACGATTCTATTTTCTGGCATGGGTGCTTATAAGGGGGAGAATGTATGTTCAAGGCATATAGGTTTATAGAGTGCGGGGGGAAGTATTTTCCACCTGATCCGGTAGAGACAGCCGCGGAGATATATCAGTACGTCCAAACTCATAAGGAGCATTATCCAGAGATTCGCGTTACTGATCCTAGTGATGAACTTGCTGTTCAAGCGATCAACGGCATTATTGTTTTCCCGAAAAAATGGGCCTTGCTGGAGGTCAAACAAAAATACATCGATGAGCCGGAAAGTTTCGATTCAGGCGCTTTTAAACAGGCTTTAGAGCGTTCGGGGTTCCCTACCGAGTTCAATATAGACTTTACTGTTCTTGCTGCACAGCATTATTTAACGGGGCTGTATGAAGGCACAGAAGGTGAAGAGTAAGCAAAAAAATAAGGCAATTCTCTTAAAGAGAATTGCCTTATTTTTTTGCTTGAAATTTTAATCTATAGTGATTGTTTTATAATAAGCTCGCGTAAATATTTCCTGGCTCTCGATAATCTCTTAGAGGTAGTAGCTTCTGTAAGAGCAATAGATTTCCCGATTTCCTTACAGGTTTTCCCCTCTACATAGAACATTTTGAGCATCACTTGATGATTTAATTTTAATTCCCTAATAGCTTGATAAAGCTGCTGATTCCTCCACTTTACTTCCAATTCAGTTTCAACATCATTAGTCCCAGGAGTATCAAACTCGTACAAAGTAGCAAGGGATGTTAATGTTTGATTTTCTTTAGTTTTTTTTCTTAGAAAATCAATAGTAGTAGTGTAAGCCACTTTTCTGATCCAAGCAGGGATATTTTGTTCTGACTGAAGCTGAGGCCCCTTTATAGTAATTTTAAGGAAACTCTCATGAATTAAATCTTCGGTGAGCGCATGATCTCCAAGCAGAGAATATAAATCTTCATAAATGAATTTGTAATATGATTTGTAGATTTCTTCCTGTTGGTCACTTTCCAATTCTTTCATAGGCCTGCGTAATAAATAAAACCATTTTTTCTTCGTCAATTGGTGTACTCCTTCCAATTTCCTATGTAATGATGGTTCACTGCAAGTACAGATTAAATTATGAGAGTGCTGTAGATCATAGTTTTTTTATATATTATACCTTCGATCTAAAAATATTGGTAGAAAAGGTCAGGATTTGTAAGTTCATGCGTTTTATTTATATAGGCTCTGATCAAGGAGCTTACAATTTTCCTGTACAGTTGTGAATGAATATTTTCAATAGGGGGTAGGTGGTGCAAATTTTTGGGAATTGGAAACATTTCTCATGCTTGGATCGTTTAGAGTATGAAAGCCTGATTTATTGCACACCTGTTCAGGAAATCCACAATAAGGAGGATGGTGTTTTAATATGAAAACAAAGAAAGTACGTATAGGTGTGAAAATTGCCATCGCTGTAATGATGTCAGGCCTTCTCGTTCCATTTAGCGGATTTACTGATGTAACGCATGCCTGGGTTCCCACTGGAGCAAAATGGTCTACTAATCAAGTCAGTAAGTTGAGCTATAATAAAACCGGTTCGAGTTCGGTTAATGATATTTGGAATGAAGCTATCTTTAACTGGAACCAGCAATCGACAAAACCAAACTTTTCAACGCAGACAACATCTAGTCCTAATGTTGAATTTCAAGGTGTACACATAAGCAATACTGACTCTGATGGAAAAGCACAGTGGTATACCGACTCTAACGGAACAACCTATCATTCCTTCGCTTGGATAAACACATACTTTACTAGTGGCTATTCCAGTCTTAAAGCACGTTCCGTAGCATCTCATGAGATCGGGCATGTACTAGGACTTAGCCATGCATCAGGATGTGTTTTGATGAGTGACAACACGCCTACTAGGTATGATACATGTGGCGTTTATACACCTCAATCCGATGATCTAAATGGTATTAATGCTCTTTATTAAAATATAATGGAGGCGATAAATTTGAAATCTTTAAAGGTAATTGTTGGATCAATTGCAGCAGTTGCAGTAATTGCAGGATGTTCTGCGACTCCCTCCCAAGTGAGTCAAAAAACAACTGCTCCAACAACGGAACAAGTATCAGTAAAAAGAAGTGATCCTAAATCTAAGGCTGTCACTGGAGGAACCTCTACGAGTTTGGCATATTCTTATGAGAATTTAGATGAACTTGAAGCAGCTTCGGTAGTCATTGCTGAAGTGAAGATTAAGGATGTTCTTAGCGAAGATGTTGAAAAGGACTCTACATTTTATACTGCTACAATTAAAGACTTGTTAAAGGGCGATGCTGAGGAAAAGGAAGTTACATTAACACAAATTGGTGTGGAAGAAGAACGGGAAAAAACAGGTGAACTCACTATTCAGCGTGATAACCCACTTATGGAGCCGGGTGAAAGTTACGTGTTATTTTTAAAAGCCGGGCAAGATGAAAAGGTTGGCCCACTTTACTATGTAGCTGGTGAGTTTCAGGGAAAATACAAAATTGAAGGAGATAAAGTATTCCCTGTAAATAAAGAGCAAGAAGCGGCTAGAGCTATGGTAGGCGGCCAAGATTTGGCAGCATTTAAAGAAGAAATCAAAAGCATTGTTGCTGAGAATAAACAGTAGAGGTAATTCTATTTTAGTAAAAATACTTGCCCCTAAGCGGTTACTGCTTAGGGGCAAGTATTTTTCTTTTTGGTTAATGATTTAGAATAAGCCCTTTGGGGCTTTTCATTTTTTTCAGTTTATGGAAGTCTCTCTATCGCAACGCTGTTTATAAAGGTATACCTTTGAGGATAGCGAAAAAAAGTGTTTTCAATATCCCTAAAGGTATTGTTTTATTTTTATAAACGTTTATAATGTAGTTAACACCTTTTCGGACAATTAGGAGCTAATCATGAGAACAATTACGAGAGAATACGGATACGCTAGGGTTTCCACTAAAAATCAAAATGAAGATCGGCAGTTAACCGTATTACGGGAACAGGGTATTCCAGAGGATTATATTTTTGTAGATAAGGTTAGCGGCAAGAATTTTGACCGTCCAGAATATCAGCTCTTGAAGCGTGTACTTCGAGCGGGAGACACCTTGTTTGTTAAGTCTATCAATCGCTTTGGTAGAAACAAACAGGAAATTTTGAAGGAATGGCAATGGCTGATCGATGCGAAGGTTCACGTTGTCGTGATCGACATTCCCATACTTGATACGCGCAAGTACCAGGAGTTGGATGGGATCAATCAGCTCATTATGGATTTGGTGCTTCAGCTATTGAGCTGGCTTGCGGAAGAAGAGCGGAATGAGATTAAACAGGCACAGGCTGAAGGGATTGCCGAAGCCAGGAAGAAAGGGAAGCACCTGGGGAGACCGCAAATAAATCTAAAAACTCTTACGCCAGGGCAGAGGGGCATCCTAGAGGAAAATTATAAGAGCTGGAAGAATAATGAGCTATCGGCTGTGGATTTTATGAAAAAGCTGGATCTGAAGAAAAACACTTTTTACAAAATAGTGAGGGAATATGAACAACAAGCATTTGTATAGGGGGATAACATTTTGAAACGTACAAGAGAATTCTATTTAGAACTGAAAGTACCTGAAGATAAAATATTATTGGAAGAGAACAGTCCTTATCCCTATCAATCTTCAGCGTTCCCTTTTTTTATGTACAAGGTAAATCATGAAAGTATTCAGGCCATTACATTTCATGAATACCCCAGGGGATTAATTCTTTCGGTGAAACTACCAAGTCAATCAGTACAAGCGGACGAAACAGGTGAGATTGATATGACTAAATATCTACTTGAAGCGTTGTTAAGTGAGGGGTTTGAGTGGTTTCATTCTAGTGAAATGGATACTTTATGGTAGTTATGGATGTTTGTGATTGTGATGCAAAACTGTATAGAAGAGATAGGAGTGATCAAATTGGAAGAATTGAAAACAGAATGGCTTGAGGGAAATTTAGGGCGTGCTCTAACAGATACAGAACAGCGCTATATAAAATGGATCAATGGGCTGGATCATGAGACAATACAGGTAATAGGTGGGATGATTGACCAAGCGCACCGGTTTGGCTACATCAGCGGTCAGGTTGAATCGGGAGAGAGTTTGAAGTGATTCGGTATGAAGAAGGGATGAATAGAATTTGAATATAACAACTTCATTTAATATTGAGTATCCAGTAGGACTTGATACTCAACGTATCAAGGGACATATGTTTCTTTTCACAAAAATGATGCTTAACGGCTTCGCAAAATATGAGCTTGTCGTAAAGGTCTATCTGACATGGGACAAAGTTTATGTTTTTGTTGATGATCATGTAAAGGAATATGGATTGTATGGATCTGGATCAGAGGCTGAACTTATTTATCTGACTTCTCATAAAAAGGATTCGTTTCTGACTGTGCTGGAGTCAAGCAGTTGAACATATCAAATCAATCAGAAAAGAACGAGACTGGATTAGGGTATCGCGATCAGGGAACCCATAAAGGGAGGTGTGAACTGAGATGACAATTACTTTACTGATTTTAAATGTAATTTTATTCTTCCTTTGCTTCGGATCATTTTTGGTGAATTATTCAAGGGGAAGAACTAAGGCAATGGCAATTGTGGGAATATGCATGTTGTTTTCCTTATCTTCCGCATGTCTACTTCTTAATAAATTCGCAAATGTTATGTTATAGAAACCAATCAATCAATATATTAGAATTGAAAAAAACATGACTGGAATAGAGTATCAGCGACAATCGAACTTTGTACATGGTCAGATCCAGATAACAACCCTTCTCTTGGGTGAAGAATGGAAATACAAGGAGACAGGGCGTACCTACTATGAATACCTAACCTATCTAGTAAACAAGTATGAACTGCTTGGGGTATATCGAATTAACGAGCTTAAAGTGGGAGGATCAAAACATGATTAAAATAGAAAGGGCTGTATATTCTTGACTGAACAATATATTGCAAGTATTAAAAATAACACAACAGGTACATGGGTAAGTGAAGTAACTCCTAATGAAAATATAACTCAATCATGGTTCAAACCTAAGATTATTCTTAGTTATAGTTCGACTCTTTTGAAAGAAGACCGCCTTATATTCAGAGAGAAAAAAGAAGCTGAAAGTGTGCTGAAAACATTAAACTCTATTTCTTCCGATACGTTCACTATCGTAATTGAAAAGGAAGATGTTATTGTGAGTGAAGACTTTCCTACTGTATGTGTAAAACCAGAACAATTTCGAGAATTGCTGACACAACAAATCAATGAATTTATAAGAATTGAAAAGAACGAAACTGGATTAGAGTATCAGCGAAAGTCGTACTTTGTACGTGGTCAGATTAAAATGATAACCCGTCTCATAGGCGATGAAAGGAGATATGAGGAAACAGGGCGCAGCGACTATGAGTTCCTAACCTATTTAGTAAACAAGTATGAGTTGCTTGGGGTATATCGAATAAACGAGCTTAAAGTGGGGGGAGCAAAACATGATTAAAGTGGTAGAAGTGTTGCCAGGGCAGGAACCAGTTATAAAGGAAATACCGTCACTACATGGTACATATGGGCAAGAGCTGTTTAAGGAGCCCTGGCGCGATCATAGCAAGTTAGGTAATGATTTATATGTGGCCGTTGGAGATTCAGCGGCTCTTACCGGCAAGCCGGTTAACTTTACCCTTTCTTTCGGGTCGGCTCCGGTGAGCGTCTGCGGACCAGCCGTTTTTGTGACAAGGGTTTGGGAGAGCGGTGGCGAGACGTTTGACGAGTATAAGTCTCTGTTAGCCGGGGAAGCAGCGGCTATTGTGGAGTTGTTAAAAAGGGATCGGAGCCGATTCGATCCGAGTGAGTTTCATGAACTTCTAGGCTTGGAAATCTAATGTTCGTCTTTTGAAGTAATCTGGATCCCAGGAAACCTTCTGCAGCAGCTCTTTTTTAGAGCAATACCCGAACGTTAAAATTATGGCCAACTAAAAAAAACGGCTGAGAGCCGAATATTAGCATGGGGGGGATTAAATGTTCATTTCTCCAGAAGAGTATTCAAAACATGTCGATATCGGCTTAATCGTATTTGGAATCATTGCTGTTCTATTGTTCATCTTAATCTGTTATCGAGAAAAAAAAGCCAGAAAAAATAGATTCTGATCCCGGCCAGCTATTGTAGCTGGCTTTTTATTTTAATGCTGTGTCCAATAGTCGATATTATGGATCGGTTCGATGGGGGTAGCTTTGGGTTCAACGATTTCCCAACCTTGTAGTATTTTAATAGACTCGACTTGTTTTTTGTTGTCCCAGGTAATAAAGAGCTGGTCTTCCAGACGAATTAAGCACTTTTGGATCTCGCCGTTGGATTTACCCGTTTTATTCATTAACTCTTGCATGGAAGGCATTCTCCTACGCGCAACGGAATAGTTGTAGAGGATTCTATGGATCTTGCGCTCTAAATCTGAAAGCATCGCAGCAGCTCCTAAGCTATTTGAATACTTCAATTATAAGAGAACGCATGTTCCTTTTCAAGATTGCATAAATTGAAGTGAGTCTGTGAGTATATATATTCTATCTCTATTTTTTGATACAACAGTTATGTTGTCTCCATAATGCGATATATCATGAGTTAGTAAGTCAAATTCAACTTCGTTTTGGATTTTTCTTTCGCCATCTTCAAGTTCAACCGATGTAGCTTTCAACATAAAAGTCATTTGAGATCTCCTTCAGAATGAATAGTGCCTATAATCTTATCACATTTAGATATTTATAGTAAATTCATTATCCATACCTCCATTCTCTCTATAACGTACAGTTTATAAGCGGGAGCCTGTTAAATACATATTATTGTATTACCGATGGAATTGCGGCGTAGGTCCAATAGTCGATATTATGGATCGGTTCGATGGGGGTAGCTTTGGATTCAACGATTTCCCAGGATTTACCCAACTTCTCGTCCTGCATCCTAGCAAAATGCCCGGCTCCCCGATTCTTAGGGTGGAGTTTAGGTACGTACGTCTCATACGGTCCAATTCAGTAGGATTCATACTACTTACCCTCCCAACGATGACCACAATCACGGCACTCATGGAACAACACTTGCTCGACAACATAATCCACCAGTGAACGAATCTCACCGTTCTCAACTAAAGCAGATCCTCTTATGTTCACACGACTATACACATCATTACTTTCACAGTTGACACATTCCATGAACATTCTCATAAGTCATTTGAGTTCTCCTTCAGAATGAATAGTATTTATAATCTTATCAAACAAATTAGATATCTATAGCAAATTCATTATCCATACCTCCATTCTCTCTATAACGTACAGTTTATAAGGGATTGGCTATTAAGTACATATGGTACAATAAGGAAAAATAGGTGAAGGAGTAGTTATGAAAAAAGATAGAAATACGGGAATGGTACGCAAGATAGATGCATTGGGGCGTATTGTGCTGCCGATGGAATTGCGGCGTGTACTTGGAATTGAGATTGGCGATCCGCTTGAATATTTTGTTGATGATGATAATGTACGTCTGACACTGAGGACATATCGAACCCAGGAATGCATGTTTTGTTTAACAACCGTTGAGCTGTCTTATTTTAAGGAATATTTCATCTGTGGTTCATGTTTAGAACAGGTTTCCGGAAACGAGAAATTGCCTGAAGAGGTAGCGGCATCCGATCCGGAAGTGGCCGCTACGTTGGAAGAAGTAAACACTGAAAAAGAAATAGCGATTAAACCAAAATGGGCACGAAGCAAGGAAACAATCCTCCTGCTGGCTAAGGTTATGGAACAGTACCCGGATGCACCACAAAAAAAGTGGGCCGAGCTGGTGGGTATATCCCAGGGCCGAGTCAGTCAGTTAGTGAAAAAATTGAATACAGCCGACCGATCTCCTGGATCTGGTGAACACTGATGGATAAAGAATTGCTTCGGCTGCTTGGATTGCCAGACGCCGGTTCTTTTTGATCTTGCTGAACATTGCTCCAGTTATTTTCCCGTGGGTCTGAAGGTGAGTACGTACCCTATGATCGAGTAAGTGGATATTTCAAAAAAAGAGAACGTGCGAAAGGTTATGAAGGAATATGAGCAAGCGCAGATGATAGGGGAAGGATAATAGCATGCCTAGCACATAATTAGCTAGGCTTGTTAGTTTAGTAAATTAAATATCCTGTCTCCTTATACTCTACGAATACGACATCTTCCTCAGCTTGCGGCTCCCCACTAATCTTCGAATTAGATACAGCCCTTTCTATCGCTTCCAGACGTACTTTTTCGTCCGTAGGATCGGCCACTTTCAAATCAAATGTCCGACGAGTCCCCCCCTCGAACGTAACAGTGCAAAGATAGTGATGCATAATCGTCCGATATGCCGCGTCTTCCAACGTGGGCAGTGCATTAAGTTGATCACGAATGACATCAATTTCGGTCTGAATCACAGACATTTCATCCAGATCCATTGCCGGACTGACTTTTAGCGCCAAATTCAGCATTTCATTCGTCAATACCACACGTTTTTCATTGATTTCCTTCACTTTTTTATAATTCATTCTCACTAATCCCCCTTATTATCGTTGTGCAACCTACGGAAGTAGTCCGCATAACTCTCGTATGTACCGTCTGCTATCTCCTGATCGATCTTAGCCCATTCGTTTTCTGGCAAGTTGATTCGGAGCGGTTTTGACTGCCCCATCTTCTTCCGGCCTGCGCCTTCCCTTGCACCACCATAATTTTTATTGTGATATCCTTGTCTTGCCATAATCTCACTCCTGCAACACTTATTTCAAAAATAACCTCTGAATTCATTGTACTGCAGATTCTTGAAAAAAGCAACGTTTTTCATTCTCGCAGGAATTTTGATTTTTGTTGCACATTTCAAAATACGTACCCTGATACATGTCGCATCTTTCAAACCGGAATATAAAAAAAAAGGGCCCACCCTTATTAAAATGTACTTTACAAGGGGGTACATTTCATATTCCGGGCAGGCTCTCGCTTATTGATCAACCTGACCTCCGATTAGACCGGACCCTGACGTAGGCGCTCTCATGGATTGTTGGGGGAGCGCCTTTTAGTAATTGAAACAGCCTAGCCAGCCAGATCAAGACTTGTCTCTTGGCGAGAAGTTCGCTTCACTACTCGATTAATTAAGATCCATTTATACTATAAGAGTAAGGTAATCAAACTTAATGAAGCGGGAGCGTGTTACTATGAAAACAGAAGTGATATTGCATTCAGGAATCTATCGTTTCAAATGGCCTTATCTTACGAGCCACTTGGTTCCAAATGATGCAGGGGAAGTCACGGTCTATGATTGTGACGTAGAAATGAGAGTTGGGCAGGATGAAGATTTAAAAGAGGGCAAATTAGTTACAATCATTATTACTTCTTACAGTCCTCCAGGTGTTCAAAATAGAATTGAACACATTGCTACAAAAATTCGGATAGCGTTCTTTGATCATATCTTCCATGAACGCCACTATGAAAAACCGATTGTGCCTGAAGAAAGCATACGCTGGATTGAACAGCATCTATTCTCAAAAGGTAGCAGTCCGGGGGATACCTCGTATGATCAAAGCCTGGAAGTCACGATGCAATGGGATGCGAAGAAACACGCTTACAGTGGGCCATCCTGGACGAAAGCTCCAAGCATCTATAACTGAGTATGAGATCGGCGCTCCTGGATTCCGGGAGCGCCTTTTTTCGTTCTGCCTGGTTTAAACCAGGCGGGATGGTTACAACCAATGGATGTTAAAAGGAATCAACCTGGCAAAGCGTTATAATCTGGAACAAACAACTTATGATGAAAATACATGACGGATTGTAATATGAAGTGCGACACCTACTGGAAATAAATAAAAAAGGCCCATGGCCGGATTCGTGTAGAATGAAAGTTCTCACACCCCATTCACACAAGGAGAATCCACCATGAGCTACACACATCTTAGCATAATCGAACGCAGCAAGCTAGAAATCCTCCACCAGCAGGGCAAAAGCTCACGAGCGATCGCAAAGGAGCTGGGCAGACACCCTTCGACCATTTGCCGTGAATTAGAGCGTACAGCTTCATCCGAATCCTATGAAGCGGAACAAGCTCAACATGCTTATCAGAAACGTCGTAAAGCCTCGATATCCAACGGTAAATGGTCCGATACACTGGCTGCTTCGCTTGAGGAAAAACTCGACGCCACATGGTCTCCTGAACAAATCACGGAACGTTTCCGCGTCGATGGTCTGCCGGTGGTCTCCTTTAAAACCATCTATCGCTGGATCTACGCAGGACGTCTGGTTCAAGGCACATTACAGGTCTTACGTCATAAAGGGAAGCGCCAGAAACCCGCAGAAACCCGCGGTAAATTCGCCATAGGCAGAACCATTTCAGAACGTCCGAAAGAGGTCCGTTCTCGTAAAACGTTTGGACACTGGGAACTGGATACCGTCGTATCGGGTCGAGGGAAAAGTAAAGGCTGTGTGGCCACACTCATTGAACGTAAAACGCGTCTGTATACCGCGATTCTCATGCCAGATCGTACCGCATTGTCCATGGAGATCGCACTTGGTGTAGCCATCTCACAGTACCCCACAGGGACGTTCCTCACGACTACAGCTGACCGGGGCAAGGAGTTTGCTTGCTATGCCAACCTGGAAACGACCCATGGCCTGCAGGTTTATTTTGCTGACCCCTATTCATCCTGGCAACGGGGTTCCAACGAAAATGGGAATGGGTTACTTCGAGAGTTCCACCCCAAGGGCACTGATTTCGCTCAAGTGGAGGATGAAGATCTCGTCCACTCCCTAGATTTAATCAATAACAGACCCCGAAAATGCTTGGGGTGGAAAACCGCTCACGAATCTTTCACAGAGGAACTGTCGCACTTGGTTTGACAATCCGTCACATAATAAAAAGCCCGGTTTTGCTTCCTTCAGCTTGAGTTTGAAAACCCTGAAATCATCTTCTGCAATTTTATACGAGAGTGAGCAGCTATGAATGAGGGAAGTAGGGCGTAAACAGCGGCCGATTTGCTTATGATGTTGTATCTGGATCGATAGGCAAGCTGCTTACGCTTTACGCTCCACTGATAAATTCATGGCTGGCTTACTTATATTGGCTATGTGCAGAAGAAAGGAGGGGTTGCAATGAAGCGATTCAAATCTATCATTCGTTCTATGTGGACAGGCTTGAAATGGGCTCGTCGTCGTGCTTGCGGTTTTCTAAAATCTCGTGAAGGACGGCAAATGCTGATTCAAATGGTCATCGTTTGGGGCGGGGATATTATCAAGCACTTCTTAGGTCAGTAATTCAAAAGCGTTCAGGTGGAGCTGTTCCACTTGGGCGTTTTTTGTTTGGCCGAAGTGAAGGTCTGAAGAACGATCGGGGCTGATGCTACCGGCTCTAATGCGGCAAGAGCGGCCGCCCAAGAGCCGGTACGCCCCGCTGCGGGGTTACTTGGCCCGATAACCAGAGCGCCTAAACCGGGAAAGAGCGCCCCGGCCAAGGCGCTCTAGGTTCCTGTGCCGCGCTTTACACCCCACACGGAGCCAAGGTCAAAGGCGGCATGCTGGGGAAGCTCGGGGAAGGCATGGCAGCATCATGAACGCTCCGCGCTGCTACGCTTATCATCAAGCGGCCACGCTGAAGGGCAAGCACCATGATTCCGCTGCGCTGCATCATCGTGCAAGGGCTTTGTGAGCTGAAGCAGGGAAGGAAGGAGAGAACCGGCATACGCCGGTTCTTTGGTTGAAACTATATAACATAAATTTAACTTTAATCGTAAATAATGTTAATGTTATGTCATTCTTAGGTTCATTTGCTCTGATATAATTTCTGCTAGGTAGAAGAAAGGAGATTTTAGGATTGAAAAAAGTACTCGGTGTATTGATGGTGTTGAGTTTTATCTTGCTTTTAGGATGTGGTGGATCAGGTAAGCCTGCAACCGATACGCAAGGTTCGGGTGAGTCTCCCAGTAAACAAGTAACAACACAGCAAAATAGTGAATACTGTACTGTAGAGCGTACAAGTTTGGATAGTGAAACTGAAAATTATTTCTATGGAACTTGGGAAGTTGAGAAGCTTTTAGGATTTGCAAATTCATATAATGATGCTTCTGAATATCCAACAGGGCAGAAGTTTATCGGAGATGAACTAATCATCAAAAAAGACTTATTTTCATCAAAAGGAATTAAAAACTACAGTCAATATCAAACTGAACTAAGAAACCCATTATATGAGGTTACAGCGACATGCAATAATAAAGATTCTTTTTATAGATCATATAAAATAGATATTCCAGACTTAAATAAAAATGATGTAGTAAAAGCAATAGATGTAAGTAACCCTTCTACAAAAATGAGTATACCTGTAAGTTTAAGTTTTTTTGTTGTTAATAACGAGAGGCTTATCTTGATATCAGAGGCAACTATTTTTGAGCTTAAGAAGATCTCGGATACAATGAATTAAGGTTATGTATAGGTTCTGTGCTGCTATAATAGATGATGTAAAAGAAGCCGAGGATGTCCTATAAAATTCTGACAATGCAAGAAGGTCAGCCTAAAGGCTGACCTTCTTGTTATGTTACAACATGATTGAAACTAAAGTGAATATACTGGAAATTTGTGAGTATAAGGCTGCCCTTTACAAAATAAAGTTGCTTCTTCATTTCTTCGTCTTGTTAAGTTTCTGTCATATGAAAATGCTTTGCTGACTAGTTTCGAACAATTATCTTTTTCTACATCTGAACGTGGGCCTTGAAAAGACGCATATATCAGCTTGTATGCAAGAAGATTTTTTACATCAGCGGTTGCAAGCACTTTAGGACCTCCATTAAAAGTCAGCGAAACAAGTGCATCAAACTGAGCTTGTGACAAAGACATACCAGCAGGAAGTGTCAAATTATTTACTCTTTGTACAGCCTCTGCGGTATCATTGGTAAAAAATGTATTTGCCTGAGACTCAGAAATTGGAGAAGTATAACTTAGTTTCAAAGAAGTTGATAGAGCATTAGCTTCTGCTTGGGTTAGAAGAGAATCATTTGGATTACCTGTTGTGTTTTTCTTATATGTTTTGCTCGTTGTTATAAGATGTCCCCATCCAACTGTTGGATACCCATAGGGGTCTCCATAGAATTTTAAGGAAAATCCCTCATGCGATTTAATAAGGGCTTTTCCACTAGCGCCTAAAACATTTGCCATAATAATCACTCCTGAAGTTATTTTTAGTAGAAGAACAATAGGGAGGAATCATAGCCAGAACACCATTCCCAAGTTTTCTGCAATGCCGTATTGCCTTCACATATGTATAAAGAGAAGTGAGTCTCTTTTTTTACAACCACTCTCTAAATTTTATCTAATATTAAAAGTTTGTATGACCTCAATCATTTTGACATAGAGTTCCTGTTTTAGATCCTCTCGATGATCGCTAGGTACTTGTCGTAAGGAGGCTTTAATCTTTGGTGTGAAAGATTCTAGAATATGTAATGTCGCCTCCTGATCATGATGCTGCTGTGCTTGTACTAAAAGTTCGGCCAACATAAAATCACCTCTTTACATTTTTTTGTATTTCATTCTTTAAGCCATTAATAGCATCGCTCAGATCAGATATTTTTTTTTCGAATCGAATAAGTAGATACAAAGTAATTGCAATCGGGAAACCTAAATTAGCAATAATAGCAGCAATGTCACCCTCCATCATAATTCATCCCCTTCCGTTATTAAGTTGCGCAATTTAGTTAGAGCTTTTAAGCGGTGTTTCGAGACATTTTGCTGGGATACTCCCAATATTCTGGCTATTTCCTTGTCATTTAGTGCTTGTACGTAAGCAAAAGATAAAATCTGTTGTTGTTGTGCTGAGAGGGATTCATACGCTTGATAAAGTGAGTGATCCGCAATGTGATCTTTTAAATTTGGTGGCACAGATTCAGAGTCATAAACTGCAAGTAAGGCAGAATCTATGTTTTCATCGGTGTCTAAAGTTAGCTGGAAGCGGCTGTCCTTCATTCGTCTCTTTTTGTCATAATTAATAGAGTTGTAGTATATAAGATTGGCCATATACGTGATAAAACGACGATTCAAGTCGTCATCCGTTTTCAATATAAGCGCCCCCGTCCTTTTTGAAGAGATCACTCCTGCCTTATAAAGAGAAATGAGATTCGGTTTTTACAACCAATTTCCAAAATAAAGAACATCTGTTCCTATATTTTATCATTGATGACATTATGTTCAATGAAATCAAATCCATTTTTTCTTTAAATATACATATAATTTGACATATAATTTGGACTTATGAATAGGTGCTGCTCCTGGATTGTCGGGGGAGTACCTTTTTTCGTTTCCTGGTTGCAACCAGGTCTTGGTTTAATGGATGGGGAGCCGCACATAGACTGCGGGATTTGACCATTTCAAGGCTGAAGGTCTGAAGAACGAATCGGGCTGATGCTACCGGCTCTAAGGCGGCAGGAGCGGCCACCTAAGAGCCGGTACGCACCGCTGCGGGGTTACTTGGCCCGATAACCAGAGCGCCTAAACCGGGGTAGAGCGCCCCGGCTAAGGCGCTCTAGGTTCCTGTTCCTCGCTTTACACCCCGCACGGAGCCAAGGTCAAGGGCGTTCTGGGGAAATCGGGGGAGGCATGCCGGCATCATGAACGCTCCGCGCTGCTACGCTTATCATCAAGCTGGCATGCTGAAGGGCAAGCACCATGATTCCGCTGCGCTGCATCATCGTGCCAGGGATCCGTGAGCTGAAGCAGAGAAGGAAGGAGAGAACCGGCATACGCCGGTTCTTTTTGATGGAACACATTTTTTTCCCTTTTGCCTTCCGCATGGTAACCCGGGCAAAAGCCTACTAAGTGTCCGGCAGGCCGAGCCTCCGGCTTCGCCCCTCCACCTCCCGGACACTAAGTAGGCGGCCAGCCGTTCAAGGGGCAACAAAACTTTTTCTTCCCATTGGAAAAGAAGAAGCGGAAGAAAAACTTTTGTGTGCTGATCCCTTGACCGCCTGTCATTGCCCTGGTTCCCAAGCATGCGTCAAAAGGGAAAAAAATTCCCCTTTGGGGATGCCAGCCACGCGGCAGGCAACGTCCAAAAAATTCTCTTTCGACAACCCAAACTCAAACAGAAAGGATGTAAAAGCAATGACATTAACGATTAGAAGGTTCCGACTAGGAAGGATTGTAGGAACGCCGGGGTGCTTGCAGGCTGTAGATGAAAGAGAAATTCTCCTAGCATTACGCTGGCATGTGGCCGGAAATTGGGGCGATATTTCCGAGGAAGACAAGGCGGCTAACGAGGAAGCCTTAAAAAATGGTGGGCGGCTATTATCTGCATACCGCGCCCATGAAGGCGTTAGGTTTTGGGTCATAACCGAAGCCGACCGGAGCACGACCACGCTTTTGCTACCAGAGGAATATTGAAGAGAGGGGAGCCTTCATGAACGAAGACGAGCAATGGGAGCTTTTAGAAAAGTTGGTTGTGGACCGTATCCTGTTTTTAGAATTTAGGATAGCGAACTACAACGAATGGAAATCAGGGTTCAGAGCTGCCGAACTTTTAGTAGAGCTTAAACAAGAACTTGGATGCTACAGAGATTTAAAAGCATTTGTGGATCAAAAGAGGGCGCAATGATTGCCCTGTGCATTAAGCCGCTCGCAACGGCTGTGAAACAGTGAAAATCGAAAGCCTAAATAGCTTTAACTGCTTTGCATTCTACTGAACGGTTGGGTAAGGGGATGCCCCTTACCCTCCTAGGATTAGCTACGAGCAGGAATGAAACGGCGGGCCGGGGCTTTGCCCCGGCCCATGAATAAATGAACACGCAAAGGAGCGGATTTTCATGGGATACACTCACTATTGGTATCGTAAACAGATCATAGATAAAGCCATTTTCGAGCTGATTAAGTCAGATTTTCAGAAGCTGATTCCGGCGCTTTCAGCCGCAGGGGTAGGGCTGGCGAATGGTCGGGGTGAAGGTGATCCGATCATTACCGATCAGAAGTTAACGTTTAACGGGCGGGGAGCGGAGAGCTACGAAACGTTCGCCTTCCCGCAAGTGCTTACGCTGGCAGCGTGGGAACAGCCGAATGATGGAGGGTATTATTTTCAGTTTTGTAAAACGGCTGAACGGCCGTATGACTTAGCGGTAATGGCTTTCCTGATTGTGGCCAAGTATCATATGCAGCACGCTATCAGGGTGAAAAGTGATGGGAATGTAGATGATTGGGCGGCCGCCCGTGAGCTTTGCCGGGATCATTTAAACATGTATGGGGTGGAGCTGGATTTCTACCGATAGGTATCAAATTATAAGTTTTAACCGCGCTGCTGGCCCAGCCAGCAGCGTAAACCTTAACTTGAAGGGGGAAAGGGCTATGCCGCGGTTTACGTATCAGGAATTTGTGTTTTTCTGTGAAGCGTTTCAAACATTGAACCATTTTGACTTCGATCCGGAAGAGGTTTTGTCTAAGCATGAGGAAGGCCGGGGGCGGCTGCATATATATGAATGCTTGTACCGGGATGGTAGTAATTATAAAACGCTGGTGGAGCTGACGTATGATGGTGACGATATTGCTTGGGGCATTGGGGATGGCTGGGGAGACGCGGACGATGAACTAAGCGCCCTCTATGATGCCTTACTGATCCTGAAGGGGGAGGAAGGAGCCGCAAGCCGGGTTCAAGCCTTAATCGAAGGATCTCGATTTGATGGGCTGACGGTGCAGCAGGCACTTGTCAGTGATGAGCGGGGCGCTCATTTGCTGGGCGCTGAAATCCGGTCGCCCGGAGAGAGCCGGAGTGTACGAATGCTGGTTTATCACTTATC